>NZ_JBFAYO010000001.1:373108-409594 GCF_040681325.1 Nocardia sp. NPDC051787 | reverse complement strand
GTCAGGAGGGCGTCCAGGTCGTTCGTCACACAATGATCTTCGACGCCCTCCGTCCATGTCCGGACAACGCCGGGACTTCGGACTTACTCGTCTAGGCGATCTCGGCTCGGATGGCCGATGTGAAGGCAGACCACTGCGATGGCGTGAGCGCGAGCACGGGACGTGTGTCCGGCAATCCCTGAAACTTGCTGTCCCGAACCAGCACTAGATCACCGTCGAAGCACACCTCGACGCACGCGACACTGTCGTTCGAATGTGATGACTTGAACCATCCGGCCGCGCAGCCCATGTCGATCACGCTACAGCGCAGCGAGTATGTGCTCAATCACCGCCATCGACTCGTTCCGCGAAAGCGCATGCTCGGCGAGGGCGTTGCCGAACATGGTGGAAAGGTGCCGGACGGACTCACCGTCCTCGATCACGCCGAGGTGAACCAATGTCTCGGTCCACGCCACGTCGGGTAGGAGTGCGCTGTCGAAACCGAGCAGGTGGAACGACGCACCGGTCAGCAACGCACCACCTGGCGCGTCGAACGGGATGACCCGGATGTCGACCGCGTCGGAACGCGTATCCGCAACCGAGACCAAATGCCGGAGCTGCCGTTTCAAGATGTCGACGCCACCGGTTCGTTGCGTCAGCGCGGCCTCGTTGACGATCGCGGTCAGCTGCACCGGCTCCGCTCCGGTGAGCCGCTCCTGGCGCCGCATGCGCACTTCGACCCAGCGGTCGATCTCGACTTGGCGAATCCGCGCCCGATCGACGGAGATCACCGCCCGCGCGTACTCCTCTGTCTGCAACAAACCGGGGATCAGGATGCTCGTGTAGCTCCGGATGTTGTGTGCCCCGTACTCCAACCCGTAGAGGCGTGCCACTTCATCCGACAGCAGCCCGGCGTACTCCGACCACCACCCGCGCCGCTTCGCGATTTCACGCAGACGCAGCATTTCCTCGCGTTCGTCCGGATCGAATTCCAGCAGGTTCATCAGCTTTCGCAGTTTGTCTTCGGCGAGGATGCGGTCCTTTTCCACCTTCGACCAGTACGAGAGCGTGAAGCCGAGTTCCTTGGCGATCACGGCACCGGTGACGTCGAACTCGGTGCGGCGGCGCTTGATTCGGAGCATGAGTTCCCAGCGCGCGACCGTGGGCGAGAGTGATGCCATCGTCCCCTGCGTCCTTCCGGCTCCGGCTGTTCGTGCAGAAGACCGTACCCGCATCCATGGCACATCGAGTTTGTCAAAGTGACTGGTCAACTTGACTTATCAATGGACTGACCATAGCCTTTCTGTGTCGCGCATCACAGGCGGGGGCTCCGGACCCGCTCGGCGGGGATGGAGGGGGTTCTGTATGTCTGTGCACGTCATCGACCGGGCTTGGATGGTGGGTGATCGGACGCCGCACCAGGCGCGGCGGGTCAGTGAGGATGCGTGGGTGGTGTCCTATCTGCGCGGTCGGATGGTGACGACGGAGCAGGCGACGGCGGCTATCCAAGCGGCGGAGATGGTTTCGCTGATGGAGGAGTTGGCGAGCCGGATCGGGCTGACGGCGATGGAAGCGCTCGGCCTTGTCGTCATCGAGAAGCCATGGGACCCCCGTCATGGGTACCGATTGCCGCGCCCGGACAGGCGGCATCGTTGATGACTCGCGCGTTTCGCGTACTGCCCGGCACTGCCAATCGATACAGGGGGTAATCGCGGTGCGACCGCTGCCGACCAAAGAACTTGTCCTGCATGCCTGCCGCGCGGCGCCGCGCCACGACCATCCGATCCTGGCGTCCGCGCACCTACTCGCCGGATTGCACCAGCGTCGGCTGGTTGCCCAGCCGGGCGGGTCGAACGACATCGATCAGCATCGGGCCAGGCTCGTCCTCGCCATCGACCGATTGGTCGCCACCGAGATGCCGCTTCCGCACGGCGGCGCCCTCATGCACACCGAAACCGTGGGTATGGTGATCGACCGGCTCGCCCAGTTCTCCGCGTCCGCCCACGAGATCCTGCCCGCCGCACCGGAATGGGCGGTGCACGACGCCTGGGAGCGCCTCGCCGAACTCGCGCTCGGCTACGAAGACCTCGCCTATGAGGTGACGGCAGGAGTGCGCCGCCTGCCCTACCTCAGCGGCCCACGCTCGGCGTCATGAACCTCCAGCACCGATCTCCGGGTCCGGCCAGGCGCGCGCCTCGACGCGGGCGCGCACCCGAGCGACGTCGGCTTCGGACGGCATGTCGTTGGTGATCTTGGTGATGGTGACCTGGATATCGGTCGTGTCGCCGGAATCGGCCAGCTCGGCGGCGATCCGGGCCACCTCCTCGTCGGACAGGCGGCGGCGCAGCAGAGCGAGCAGCGGGATGTAGTCGGATTCCGGGACACCCTCCGGATATCCGGCCCGCAGCCAGTCGATGATCGCGTTCAGGAAGGGAGGCATCGGCGATCGCGTCTCGGTCAGTCGGAATCGGCGGGCGGGTCGGCCAAGGGCCAGCCACCCGCCGCCAAGCGGGAGGCGACGCGGGCGATATCGTCGTCGTCCGGTTGCTCCTTGGCGTGCAGGGCGATGGCCTGCTCGATCTCCGCGCGGGTGATACCGGTTTCCGGATTCGAGGCGGTCAGCTCCTCGGCGATCGCGGCCACCTCATAGTCGGTGAGGTGGCGGTGCAGCACCGCCAACAGCGCGACGTAGTCCGACTGCGGAACGCCCTGCGGGTAACCCGCACGCAGCCAGCGCACGACCTTGCCGAGCAGCTTGGGCCGGATCGGCGCGGGTTTCGCTTGATCGGTCACACTGCCGCCCTTCATGCCTGTCCGAACAGATGGATGCCGAATCTGGCCGCCAGAAACGCCCTGGCCGTGTACAGGATTCCACTGATGATCGCCGCGATGACCAGCGCGAGGCACACCAGCGCGACAGCGAGCGCCGGATAGTTGCGCCGCACCGTGCGTCCGTCCGCGGCGACGGTGGCCGACAGGGACCAGAACCGCACTCCGATCGCGAAGATCATCGGCAGGCCAGCGCCCAGCAGCAGCCCGGCCGCGGTCACCTTCCCCAGCGAGCTCAGATTCGTGACGAGAGTGTGCACGCCTGCTCCTCCTACACCTGGGCCGAATGGGTCGAGTTCGAGGGCGCCGCCGGGCCGCCGTCAGCGGGCTTCTCCGCAATCGCCTGGGAATCCGTGCTGTCGCCCGGCCACTCGTTGACGTTCCCGGTGTGCACCGGGTTGCGTCGCGACCGCAGGTACATCAGCGCCGACAGCGCGATCAGGATGCCGAAGACCACGAGCACGCCCGCCAGCCCGCCGATGACGTGCGCGATGGCCCAGCAGATCGCTCCGGCCAGCCCGGCCAGCGGCAGGGTGAGCAACCAGGCGACCACCATTCGTCCCATCACGCCCCAGCGCACCTCCGCGCCCTTGCCGAGGCCGGTGCCGAGGATCGAACCGGTCGCGGTCTGCGTGGTGGACAACGGCAACCCGAAGTGCGCCGAGGTGAGGATGATCGCCGCAGAGGCGGATTCGGCCGCCAAGCCCTGCGGTGAGTCGATCTCGACCAGGCCCTTACCGAGTGTCCGGATGATCCGCCAGCCGCCGAGATAAGTGCCCGCCGCGATCGCCACGGCACATGCGGCCATCACCCACAGCGGCATCTCGTCGTTCTTGGTGAGCGTCCCGTGCGCCACGAGCGCGAGGAAGATCACGCCCATCGTCTTCTGCGCGTCGTTGGTGCCGTGCGCCAGCGAGACCAGTGAGGCGGAGCCGATCTGGCCCCAGCGGAAGCCCTCGGTGACCTTGTCCTCGGCTGAGCCCCTGGTGATCCGGTAGACCAGCCAGGTGCCGATCGCCGAGACCAGCGCGGCCACGATCGGGGCGAGCACCGCGGGAAGAATGATCTTGGTGACCACGCCGTCCGAACCGGAGGCCCAGATCACCCCGCTCCAGCCGAGCGCGGCCAGCGTCGCGCCGATCAGACCGCCGAACAGCGCGTGTGAGGAACTCGACGGCAACCCGAACAACCAGGTGAGCAGGTTCCACAGAATCCCGCCGACCAGACCGGCGAACACGATGACGAGCAGATCGTGACCCGAAACCGCGTCCAGCCGGACGATCCCCTTGGCCACGGTCGCGGCGACGGCGACGGACAGGAACGCGCCGAGGAGGTTCAGCACCGCCGAGAGCGCGACGGCGACGCGCGGCCGGAGCGCACCGGTGGCGATCGAGGTCGCCATGGCATTGGCGGTGTCGTGGAATCCGTTGGTGAAGTCGAAGACGAGCGCCGTGCCGATGACGATCAGGAGAACCAGTAGTTCGACGGTCACGCCTCCAGTGTGAAGCACCGGCGAATTCGAGTGCCGCCCGGTTGCCGCGAGTCGTTCGTCCGGGATGGACTAGCCTGGTTCGCCCTGTTCAGCCGGATCGGGTGCAGCCGGAGGCTACCGGCCGGCCTGCGAAGCGATCGTCGATCCAGGTGGTCGCGCCGGGAATACCGCTGAGCCCGACCACGAAGTGTTCGCCGACGTAGACCTGGAAATCAACCGGTGTCCCGGCGCGACACCAGTCCGCGTAGAGATTCTCCGCGCCGGCCAGGGGCACCCACGGATCGTGCGTGGCGTGATAGAGGAACACCGGCACCGTCGGCGCGGCAGCGCCCAACCGATTGGCGGCCAGGATCTCCTTGATCACCGGCAGATCGGTGGGCGCGGCCGTGTCGGTGAGCACCTGCACCGGAATCGGCGCCACCACCCCGGCGAACTCCTGCGCGGACATACAGAAGTCCTTGCCGATCTGGGCCAGGCGCCAGCCATTGTCGTTCATCAACCCGAGCATCTCCGGGTACTCCCGCGCCAGACCGAGCGTCGCGGCCAGGAAGACCCCGGACGCGAGGTTGCGGCCGTTCATGGTGTCCAGCAGCATGCCGAAGTCGGCGGGAACGCCGCCGAACGCCGCACCGACCAGATTCAGCTCCGGCGCGTACTCCGGCGCCAACTGGACCGCCCACCCGCTCGCGATGGCGCCACCGGAGTATCCGGTGACCACCGTCGGCGTGTCCGGCCGCAAGCCGAACTCCGGGGTTGCCACCACGGCCCTGATCGCGTCGAGCACCGCGTGCCCGGCCATCACACCCGCCCCGTACGCCTGCCGCGGGCCCTGATGGTCCGGCACGAGCACGGCGTAGCCCTTGGACAAGGGAATCTGGGCGGCCCACAGCTTGGCCGACAGCTCGCTCCTGAGCTCGTAGGACGGCGCGCACCGATGCCCGAGCGAATCGATGGCGGCGTTGAACGACAACAGTGGGCGTGGTCCCGGCCCGGTCCACGGCGTCTTCGGCACCAGCAGCGTCGCGACCACCGGGACCGGGCGGCCCTTGGCGTCGATGGATCGGAGCAGCAGTTCGGTCGAGGTCAACGGGAACAGCGTCAGGCCGGTGCCGCCCGGACGGGACGCGAGAACCGTTCCAGGCGGCCGGCTCTCGAACTCCGGCGGCGGCGTGTAGAACGGATCGCCAAGCGGCGTGGGCAGAATTCCGCTGTACTCACGCGAGGGCGTGAGAAACTGCTCGATCGGATTCGCCTGCGCCTGCGTCCCGACCGCACTCACCGCCACCGCGCCGAGCAGCGCCACCAGCAATCGGGCCGAACGCCCGCACAGAAACTTTCGCATCATCCCACCCACCCGCCGATTCCTTGTCCGGAAGCACGAACCGGCCGAACCATTGCATTGTGGCGGCCATCCGGAACCTTGCGCTGCCCATACTTACAGTGGCTCAACGCGCTTCGCACGCCCGACACGCACCCTCTGCGGATCGAGCGTGCTTCACACTTCGCGGCCGATGATCAGGGCAGCAGCGCGCGAACGGTGTCGATGGTGTCGGCCTCGGCGGGTTCCTTGTCCGGGCGGTAGCGCACCACGCGAGCGAAGCGCAAGGCGACGCCCCCGGGATAGCGCGGGCTGACCTGGACCCCGTCGAGGGCTATCTCGACGACCAGCCGCGGCCACAGGTACACGGTGTGCTGATCGCGGGATCGCTCGTGCCGCGGGAATTCGGCGGTCTGCCAGTGCAGGAGCGCGTCGGTGAGTCCTTTGAAGGTCTTGCCCACCATGACAGGGTTGCCCGTGTCCGGATCGCGGGCACCGAGGTGCAGATTCGACAGGTAGCCCGTGCGGCGGCCGTAGCCCCACTCCGCGCCGAGCACGATCAGGTCGAGGGTGTGTGTCGGCTTGATCTTCTGCCAGGCCCGGCCGCGCCTGCCCGCCGCGTACGGCGCGGTCAACGATTTGACCATCACGCCCTCGTGACCTGCCGCGAGGGCGCCGTCGAAGTATTCGGCGGCCGCCTCGGCGTCCGGCCGCAGCAGCGCGGGAATGCTGTGTTCACCCGCCACTTTCGTCAGCGCGGCGCGCCGCTCCGCTAGCGGAGCGTCGAGCAGGTCTCGGCCATCCAGGTGCAGGCAGTCGAAGAAGTACGGGTGCAGCAGCAGTTCGCGCGTGGAGCTCACCTCGGCGAAGCGGCTCATGGTCTCCTGGAACGGGCGCGGGCGCCCGGCGTCGGTGAGCGCGAGTGTCTCCCCGTCCAGCACCACGCTTGTGCAGTACAGACCGGAGACCAGGTCGACCAGCTCAGGGACACCCGCGGTGATGTCACGCAGCGTCCTGGTGAATACCCGCACCTGATCGCCATTCCGGTGCACCTGGATGCGGGCGCCGTCCAACTTGTGCTCGACGCTCACCTCGCCCTCGAATTCGAGCAGCGCCTCGTCCAGCGTCGCGCCGGGTGAGGCGAGCATGGGCTGAATGGGACGACCGACCTCGAGCCGGAACTCGGCGAGCGCGGCGGCGCCGCCGGTCAGCGCGGCCGCGGCGGTGACCGGCAACTGGCCCGACAGCATGTACGCACGGCGAACGAGATCGGCGGGCACGTCGGCGGCGATCGCCACGGCTTCGGCAACGACCGCCGTCAGCGCGCCCTGGCGCAACTCCCCGGTCAGCAGGCGCAGCAGAAAGCCCTGCTCATCCGCGGTGGCGGCGGACCAAAGCGCCGTGAGCAGTTCCTTGCGCCGGGCCGCCGAGCCGGAGCCGGAGGTCTCGGCCAGATCGGTCAGCGCGGCATGCACCGCGGACACCGTCAGCCTCGCCGCGGCCGCAGGTGGATGATCCAGCGCGGCGAGTGTGCGCCAGCCCGTTCCGATCCGGCCCTGCGGTAGTTCACCGGAAACCCAGGCGACCACCGGCGCCAGCTCATCCGGCGCGACCGACGTCAGCAGCCCCGCCAACGTGGCGATCTTCGTCTTTCGTGACCCGGTCGCCCGAACGGTCTCCGAGGCCAGGACGACATCCGAGAACAACACCCTGCCGACGGTAGCCGTGAGGTATGACACCTGTGCGGCGACCCGACTGCTAATCCCGCATTGGCATGGCTGCGAAACTGTCCATAGGCTGGGCGCATGGCCAAGACTTACGTCGGAGCGCGGTTGCGTCAGCTGCGGACCGAACGGGGGCTGAGCCAGGTCTCGCTGGCACAGCAGCTGGAGATCTCGGCGAGCTACCTCAACCAGATCGAACACGACGTGCGCCCGCTGACCGTACCGGTGCTGCTGAAGATCAGCGACGTGTTCGGCGTCGACGCGACCTTCTTCGCCGCCCAGGACGACACCCGGCTCATCGCCGAGCTCCAAGAGGTGGTCATGGACCAGGAGCTGGGTATCGAGGCCGATGCACAGGAGATCGCGGACATCGTCTCGGCGCATCCGAGCATGGCCCGCGCACTGGTCAACATGCACAACCGCTACCGCAACACCTCCGCCCAGCTGGCCGCGGCGACCGAGGACCGGTTTGCCGACGGCGCGGGCAGCGCGGCGATCAGCAAGCCGCACGAGGAAGTCCGCGACTACTTCTATCAGCGCCAGAACTACATCCACGAGCTGGACACGGCCGCCGAAGAGCTCACCGCGCGCATCCGTTTCCACGGCGGCGACGTGAACAGCGAGGTCGCCAGGATGCTGCGCGCGCACGACGTGCGGATCATCGAACGCATCGATCTCGGCGAGGGCGTGCTGCACCGCTACGACCCGGAGACCCGGAGCCTGGAGATCGCCCCGCATCTGTCCGGTGGGCAGCGCACCTTCAAGCTGGCCGCCGAGCTGGCCTACTTCGAATGCGGCGACCTGCTTGGGAAACTGGTCGAGGAGGGCAATTTCGCCTCCGAGGACGCCCGCAAGCTGGCCATGCTCGGCCTGGCCAACTACTTCGCGGCGGCGACGGTGCTGCCGTACACGCACTTCCATGAGGTCGCCGAGGATTTCCGCTACGACATCGAGCGGCTGTCGGCGTTCTTCACCCAGAGCTACGAGACCATCTGCCACCGGCTCTCCACGCTGCAACGACCGTCGCTGCGCGGTGTCCCGTTCTCGTTCGTCCGGGTCGACCGGGCGGGCAACATGTCCAAGCGCCAGTCCGCCACCGGTTTCCACTTCTCCGCCAGCGGCGGGACCTGCCCGCTGTGGAACGTCTACGAGACCTTCGCCTACCCCGGCAAGATCATGACGCAGATCGCCCAGATGCCCGATGGCCGCAAGTACCTGTGGGTCGCCCGCACGGTGGAGCGCCGCGCCACCCGCTACGGCCAGCCGAGCAAGACCTTCGCCATCGGCCTCGGCTGCGAGCTGCGCCACGCGAGCCGCGTGATCTACGCCGATGGCATCGATCTCGACGAAGTGCAGCCGACACCGATCGGCGCTGGCTGCCGGGTATGTGAGCGGGCCAACTGCCCGCAGCGCGCGTTCCCGCCCCTGGGCAAGGTGCTCGACATCAGCGAACACCGCAGCTCGGTCTCGCCGTATGTGTTGAAGTAGTCGCCGACCAGGTGATTCCAACCAGGCGAACCGACCTCGACCTGAACCCACGTCCGGCCGATATCGGGAGTACCGATACCAGCCGGACATCATGTTCGGTCAGGCGGACGCTACCGCCCGCTGGGTATGCAGGCCGACAACCGTCATACCGAGGGCCGCGACGAGCAGCAGCGCCAAGATCGAGGCGAGTACCGCGAATCCGGAGGGCGCCGCGGCCGCGGCGATGAGCGGGCCGATGGTGGCACCCACGTAGAAGCTGAACATCGCCACCGACATGGCGGCGGCGCGGGATTCGCCGCCCAGTTCGCCCGCGCTCTGCAATACCGCGGGAGCGACGACGCCGACGCCGCCGACCAGGACGGCGAGCAGGACGGTCAGCACGACCGGATGCGCGCCTTCGAAGGTCGCGACCACCATCGCGGACGCGGCGATCAGCACGCCCAGCACGATCTGCCGGTGCTTGGACAGCCTGGCCAGCGGGACCGCGACGAAAGGCAGCGCGATCATCACCGGCAGCGCGCCGGCGCGCAGCGCGAGCAGTTCCCCCGAACTCTCGATCACCCCGGTCAATTCGAGGCCGGTGTACACGCCGACCATTGCGGCCATGCTCAGCGCGCCCGCGAGCAGCAGCGGTAGCAGCGGCCGGATACGCAGCACCGCGGGGATGGCGGCGTAGCTGTGGCGCAACGGCCGGTCCCGCCCCGCCGGGGCGTCGGCGACCAGCATCGAGTGCAATACCAGCGCCATACCGGCGAACACGGCCGCGGAGGCGATGAATACGGTGCGCCAGGGGAATGCGCCGACCATCGCCTGCGACACGATCTGCGCGACCACTGTCGCCGCGAGGAACGCCGTCGACACCGACATCGTCGCTACAGCGCGGTGCGCGGGGTCGAGACGGGTGGCCACATAGGCCATGATCGCCGGCGGCATCGAGCCGACCACCAAGCCTTGGATCACTCGCAGGCCGACAGCCAGCGGCGCACTGAACGCCAAACCGGTCAACAGTGTGACCGCCGCGGTGACCAGCATTCCGGTGACCAGCACCCGCCGATGACCGTAGCGGTCGGAGAGCGGACCGAACAGGACGAAGCCGCCCGCGTATCCGAAGGCGAACGCGCTGATGATCCAGGTCATTACGGCCGAGCCGACGCCCCAGTCGGCTTTCATGGCGGTGAACAGCGGGATAGGGGCGTACATCTGACCGGTGGCCAGGAGGGCGGAGAGGACGAAGAAGGGGAGGGTGCGCCGGGTGTGGGCACTGGATGACGCGCCTGCGGTGCGCGTCACGGCCGACGTGCCGGCCGTGGGCTGAACGATGGGCATTGCCATGCGTCGAAGGTAAGTCCGTCAGCGGCACGATGTCAACCAAATAGTTGGTTTAATGAACTGGTAAAGTGTTCGCCATGACGGCCACGATGAAACGCAGTGACGCGACCAGGCAGGCCCTGCTGCGCGCCGCGCGCGCGGAATTCGCGCAGTACGGGCTGGCCGGGGCCAGGGTCGACCGCATCGCGGAGGCGGCGGGCGTCAACAAGGAACGCATCTACGGGCTGTTCGGCAGCAAGGACAAGCTGTTCGACGTCATCCTGATCGAGACACTGCGCGAGTTCATCACCGTGGTCGAACCGCTGGCCGACACCGAACCCGGCGCGTACGTCGGGAAGCTGTTCGACTACCACAGGAACAATCCCCAGTTGCTGCGGCTGATGCTGTGGGAGGCACTGCACCGCGGCGCGGACGCGCACGACATCGACGGCTGGCGCGCCCAGCACTACGTACGCAAATCGGACCGCGCCCAAGAGCAATTCGACGTCGACTCCTCCGACGCGGGCCGCCTGCTGCTCGCCTTGTGCGGCCTGGCCAACTGGTCGCTCGCGGTGCCGCAGACCACCAGGCTGCTGCTGGGCGAGGCCGCGGAGGACACCGACGGCACCCGGCGGTTCCTGATGGAGTTCGCCAGGGCCGCGATGCGGCGCGAGTCGCCCGTCGGCGAGCACGGTGCGCGCCTTCCGGAAGTGGAGCTGGTCAATGACTTGACCACCGGGCAATCCGACGTGGACCGGGCCGCCGCTCGACTCCGTGACGCCCAAGCCGCCGCAGAAACCGCCCGCGACGAACTCGCCACGTCTCTGCGCGCGGCCCACGCCGCAGGGGCGAGCGCCAATCAGCTGGCCAGACAGGTCTCCGGCACACTGTCGCGCCCGGTCGTACTCAAACTGCTGGCCGACCCCGACGCCTGACCACACAGCACCGGCCGGCCCACCAAGCCACCGACCTCGACCGTCGGCTCGGAGGCGCGACGTTCGAGGTCCTCGGTGACAGGCTCGGGTGACGAGAGCTAGAACGCGGCCTCGTCCAATTCCATGATGTCGTTGTCGAGCGCGGCGATGATCCCCTTCACCGCGGTCAGGTTCGGCAGCACGTTCTTGGCGAAGAAGCATGCCACGGCGACTTTTCCGGTGTAGAAGGCGCGGTCCTTTTCCGGCGCGTCCGCGGCCAGCGCCGCGGCGGCGATCTCCGCCTGCACCAGCAGTCGCCAGCCGATGAGCAGGTCGCCGACCGCGAGCAGGAAGCGCACCGAGCAGAGGCCGATCTTGTACAGCTCGGCGGGCGTCTGCTGCGCGGCCATCAGGTAGCCGGTGAGCGTGGCCGCCATCGCCTGCACGTCCGTCGCCGCGTTGCGCAGCAGCTCGCGCTCGGTGTCGAACCGGCCGGTCTTCGTGTCCAGGAACGCCGCGATCTGCGCGTTCACGTGGCCGAGCGCGACGCCGCGATCGCGGGCGATCTTGCGGAAGAAGAAGTCCTGCGCCTGGATGGCGGTGGTGCCCTCGTACAGCGAGTCGATCTTCGCGTCCCGGACGTACTGCTCGATCGGATAGTCCTGGAGATAACCCGAGCCACCCACCGTTTGCAGCGACTCGGTCAGGTACTCGTAGGCCCGCTCGGAACCGACGCCCTTGACGATCGGCAGCAGCAGATCATCCACCCGGTGCGCCAGATCGGGTCCGGCGCCGGAAACATGCTGTGCCACATCGTCGTTCTGGTGGGCGGCCGTGTACAGGTACACAGCGCGCAGGCCCTCGGCGTAGGCCTTCTGCATGGCCAGCGAGCGCCGCACGTCCGGGTGGCGGATGATGGTCACCCGCGGCGCGGCTTTGTCGGTCATCCGGGTCAGGTCGGCGCCCTGCACGCGCTCCTTGGCGTAGTCCAACGCGTTCAAGTAGCCGGTCGACAGGGTGCCCGCGGACTTGACGCCCACCATCATGCGCGCATTCTCGATCACCTGGAACATCTGCGCGATGCCGTTGTGCACCTCGCCGACCAGCCAGCCTTTGGCGGGCACGCCGCTGCCGCCGAAAGTCACCTCACAGGTGGGCGAGGACTTCAGGCCCATCTTGTGCTCGACTCCGGTGACGTACACGCCGTTGCGGTCGCCGAGTGCCAGCGTCTCGTGGTCGAACAGGAACTTCGGCACGTAGAACAGCGACAGGCCCTTGGTGCCCGGTCCCGCGCCCTCCGGCCGGGCCAGCACCAGATGGAAGACGTTCTCCGCCGTGTCACCGACCTCGGCGCCGGAGATGAAGCGCTTGACGCCCTCGATGTGCCAGGAGCCGTCCTCCTGCCGGATCGCTTTGGTCCGTCCCGCGCCGACGTCCGAGCCCGCGTCCGGCTCGGTCAGCACCATGGTGCCCTGCCAGCCCTTCTCGAAGCCGAGCGTGGCCCACTGCTTCTGCTGCTCGGTGCCGACGTTGTACAGCACCGACGCCATGACCGAGCCCATGTTGAAGAACGACGCCGAGGGATTGGCGCAGGTGATCATCTCGGCGACCGCCCAGACCAGCGCCGCGGGCGCCCTCGTGCCGCCCACACCTTCCGGCATGCCCAGACGACTCCAGCCCGACTCGCGCACGGCGGCGACGGTCTTGCGCAGCGGCTCCGGAACCGAGATCGAGAACGTGGTCGCGTCGTACACCACCGGCTCCCGGTCGGCCGCGGCGAAGGAGTCCGCGACGGGGCCCTCCGCCAGCCGTCCGACCTCCGCCAGGATCTCCCGGGCCGTGTCGGAGTCGAGATCGCCGTAGGCGCCGGTGTCGAGGAGCTTGTCCAGTTGGAGCACTTCGAAAAGGTTGAACTCGATGTCCCGCAGGTTCGCCTTGTAGTGGCCCATCTCGTCCTCCTCGACTCGAGTCCGCGGCAGGCGCCGCCGCCGGGACAGACGGTTCTGACGTCGTACGAACCGAAGCGTGCCGCATCGCGGCGACGCTACGCAACCGTAGCCGGCGCCGCGACGGCCAGCGGGTTGCCAGGACCTCACAACCGTTCATCGACCGTTAACCGCAAAGGTTCACACGCGCGAAACAGACGAAACGGACTCGTCATCGAGAGATATTCCGGCGCAACAACTTCTGTCTACCGTTCGCATCACGAATACAGCGGTTGTATACAGCCCGGTGTACCGCCATGACCGGGGCAAAAGCCGCGCGTATTCGATGCGGCGCGAACCCAGCGCCGTCGCACACCTGATGAGGAGAAGGGGCCGCCCCATGTCAGATTCCCGTGCCATCCCGCGCCATCGGCGCTTGGTCAAGGCGATGGCGGTACCGACCGCGGTCGCACTCGCCGGCCTGTTGCTGACCGCCTGCGGCGCCAAGGACGACGCCTCGACCGGTTCGAACGCCGTGTCCTGCGTGGACACGTCGAAGGACGCGATCAAGGTCGGTTCGCTGCACTCGCTGTCCGGCACGATGGCCATCTCCGAGGTCACCGTCGCCAACTCCACCAAGCTGGCCGTCGACCAGATCAACGCCGCGGGCGGCGTGCTCGGCAAGAAGATCGAGCTGGTGCTGGAGGACGGTGCATCGGACCCGAAGACCTTCGCGGAGAAGGCGGAGAAGCTGATCAGCTCCGACTGCGTCGCCGCAGTGTTCGGCGGCTGGACCTCCTCGAGCCGCAAGGCCATGAAGCCGAAGTTCGAAAGCCTCAACTCGCTGCTCTACTACCCGGTGCAGTACGAGGGCTTGGAGGACAGCAAGAACATCTTCTACACCGGCGCGACCACCAACCAGCAGATCATCCCGGCGCTGGACTACCTGAAGCAGAAGGGCATCACGTCGCTCTACCTGGTCGGTAGCGACTACGTCTTCCCGCAGACGGCCAATCGCGAGATCAAGGCCTACGCCGTGGCCAACGGCATCGAGATCAAGGGCGAGGACTACACCCCGCTCGGCTCCACCGACTTCTCCACCATCGTGAACAAGGTCCGCACCGCCAAGGCGGGCGCGGTGTTCAACACCCTCAACGGCGATTCCAACGTCGCGTTCTTCCGCGAGTACACCAGCGCGGGCCTCAAAGCCGCCGATATGCCGGTGATCTCGGTGTCCATCGCCGAGGAGGAGGTCGCGGGCATCGGCGCGCAGAACATCGCGGGCCAGCTCACCGCGTGGAACTACTACCAGACCGTCGATACCCCGGTGAACAAGAAGTTCGTCGCCGACTACAAGGCCGCGTTCGGCGCCGACAAGCCGACCTCGGACCCCATGGAAGCCGCCTACGCGTCGGTCTACCTGTGGAAGAACACCGTCGAGAAGGCGAAATCCTTCAAGGTGGAAGACATTCAGGCCGCCGCCGACGGCGTGAGCTTCGAAGCCCCCGAGGGTCTGGTGACCATCGACGGCTCGAATCACCACATCACCAAGACCGCCCGCATCGGCGAAATCCGCCCCGACGGCCTCATCTACACCGTCTGGGACTCTGGCAAGGCGGTAACCCCGGACCCGTACCTGAAGTCGTATGACTGGGCGAAGGGCTTGAAGTAATCCGCAACCGTGTCCGCGGCCCAGCTACGAGTTGCCGATACGCCCGCGATGAAGTCGCCGGCAGCGGTCGCTCGAAGCGCAATGAGGGGGGCCACGGGCACGGGAGGGCGGGCTCCGACCCCCTGCAACCACTCGGCCCAACCCGGGCTTTCGAGCGAAGCGAGACCGAGCGGGCCGCGAACACGCAGCGCCGCAGGCGCTGCCAAGACAAACACAGCCAGACCAACACAGGAGTCTCCTCCCATGGACGTTTTGATCGGACAGCTCTTCACGGGGCTGAGCCTGGGATCGATTCTCTTGCTCGCCGCGCTCGGGCTCTCGCTGACCTTCGGTCAGATGGGCGTGATCAACATGGCGCACGGCGAGTTCATCATGGCCGGTTGCTACACGACTTACGTTGTGCAGAAGGTCATTTCGTCGGCCGGAGGCTCGCTGGTCGTCTCTCTGCTGATCGGTTTTCTCGTCGGCGGACTGCTGGGCGCCGCGCTGGAGATGGGCCTGATCCGCTGGATGTACGACCGGCCGCTGGACACCCTGCTGGTCACCTTCGGTGTCGGGCTGGTCTTGCAACAGCTGGCCCGCGACATCTTCGGCGCGCCCGCCAAGAACGTCATCGCGCCGGAATGGCTCGGCGGCGGTGTCACGATCCTGGGCGCGGTGGTGCCGAAGACGCGCATCTTCATCCTGGTCCTCGCGGTCGTCGCGGTGACCGCGCTGGCCGCGGTGCTCAAGACGACGCCACTGGGCCGGCGCATCCGTGCGGTCGTGCAGAACCGCGGCCTGGCCGAGACCTCGGGAGTCTCCAGCCGTTTCACCGACATCAGTACCTTCTTCATCGGCTCGGGCCTGGCCGGAGTGGCCGGTGTCGCGCTCACGCTGATCGGTTCCACCAGCCCAACCATCGGCCAGAGCTATCTGATCGATGCGTTCCTGGTGGTGGTCATCGGCGGACTCGGCCAGATCAAGGGCACGGTGATCGCGGCGTTTGCGCTCGGCCTGCTCAATTCCTACATCGAATACTCGACCACCGCGTCCATCGCGAAGGTTGTCGTCTTCGTCATCATCGTGATCTTCCTGCAGGTCCGCCCGCAGGGCCTGTTCACCGTCCGGACAAGGAGCCTGGCATGACCACACTTGTGCAACGGTGGCGCGCGCACTCCTCGCTCACCACGCTGGCCGGGTTCGCGGTCGCCGCCGGCTTGTTGTTCGCGGTCGCTCCCGCGGTGCTCAGCGACTTCCGGCTCAACCTGCTGGCGAAATTCCTGTGCTTCGCGATCGTCGCGGTGGGCATCGGATTGGCTTGGGGCCGTGGTGGAATGCTCACCCTCGGTCAGGGCGTGTTCTTCGGCATCGGCGCTTACATCATGGCCATGCACCTGCAAATGGCCGACGCGGCTCGGCTCGGCAACGACGTACCGGAGTTCATGGAGATCGCGGGCATTCGCGAATTGCCGTCGTTCTGGCGGCCTTTCGCGTCGGCTCCGGTGGCGCTGCTCGGCATCCTGGTGCTGCCCGCGCTGGTCGCGGCTGCGCTCGGGTACGGCGTGTTCAAGCGCCGGGTGAAGGGCGCCTACTTCGCCATCCTCAGCCAGGCGCTGGCCGCCGCGCTGGCCATTCTGCTGACCGGTCAGCAGGCCATCGGCGGGTTCACCGGCCTGTCGGATTTCCGGGCGTTCTTCGGTTTCAAGCTGTCCGACCCGGTGAACCGGCGCATGCTGTTCTTCTTCGCCGCGGGCACACTGCTGGTGGTGGTCGCGCTGGTGCGGCAGCTGATGCACAGCAGATACGGCGAATTGCTCGTCGCGGTGCGCGATCAGGAGGAGCGGGTGCGCTTCCTGGGCTACGACCCGGCGAACGTGAAGATCGTCGCCTACGTGGTCGCCGCCTTCTTCGCGGGCATCGCGGGCGCGCTGTTCACCCCGATCGTCGGCATCATCTCCCCCGCCGACATCGGCGTCGTCCCGTCCATCGCGTTCCTCATCGGCGTGGCGATCGGCGGACGGACCACCCTGCTCGGGCCGGTGCTCGGCGCGATCGGAGTGGCCTGGGCGCAGACGGCATTCTCCGAGGAGTTCCCGTCCGGGTGGACCTACCTGCAAGGCGTGCTGTTCATCGTGGTGGTCGGTTTCGTCCCGGCCGGGTTGGCCGGACTGTGGCCGATGGTGAGGGGACTGGTGGACGGCCGATTCCGGCGTCCACCGGCGCCAGCCGCGGCGGTCGAGACGCTGGCGGAACCCGCGACCGAGAAAGTGGAATCCCGATGACCGAGACGACGCACGAACCCAGACTCGGCGGCAACGCCGGAATGTCCAGCGAGTACCTCGAGATCCGCGGCCTCTCGGTGAATTTCGACGGTTTCAAGGCCGTCACCGACGTCGACCTGACGGTGTTGCAGGGCGACCTGCGCTTCCTGATCGGCCCCAACGGAGCGGGCAAGACCACGCTCATCGATGCGATCACCGGGCTCGTTCCGGCGAGCGGTTCGGCCCAGAAGACCGGCGTCGAACTGCTCGGCAAGAAAGTGCATCAGATCGCCCGGCTCGGCATCGGGCGGACGTTCCAGACCGCGAGCGTCTTCGAACAGCTCAGCGTGCTGCAGAATCTCGACATCGCGGCGGGCGCGGGCCGCTCGGCGCTCACCATGCTGCGCCGCCGCAAATCGGTGCTGCCGAGCATCGAGGAGGCGCTGGAGACCACCGGCCTGGCCGACCTGCGCGACAAACCCGCGGGCGTCCTGGCGCACGGGCAGAAGCAGTGGCTGGAGATCGGCATGCTGCTGGTGCAGAACGCGTCGGTGCTACTGCTGGACGAGCCGGTCGCCGGAATGAGCGCGGAGGAGCGCGAGGAAACCGGAAACCTGCTGCGCCGCATCGGCGGCGAACGCGTGGTCGTGGTGGTCGAGCACGACATGGACTTCATGCGCGCCTTCGCCAGCTCGGTGACCGTCCTCGCGGGCGGCAAGGTGCTCAGCGAGGGAACCGTCGAGCAGGTGCAGGCGGACCCGAACGTCCAAGAGGTTTATCTCGGCACCGCCGCGGCCGTAGGGACAGAGCTGGAAGGCGAAGGGGCATAGCGATGCTGGAGCTCACCGATATCCACTCCGGCTACGGCCGCACCGAGGTGATCCACGGCGTCTCGGTGACCGTCCCGGACGACAGCGTGGTCGCCATCATGGGGCACAACGGCGCGGGCAAGACCACGCTGCTGCGCACCGCCGTCGGCCTGATCGGCACGAAATCGGGGCGGACCGAATTCGACGGGGAGACCATCACCAAGCTGTCCCCGTCGCGACGGGTGCGCCGCGGCATCGCTTACGTACCGCAGGGGCAGCAGAGCTTCCCGCAACTGACCACCGCGGAGAATTTGCAGATCGTCGCGGACGGGCGCAAGCGAGGCAAGGCGCTGATCGACGAGTCATTGGATCTGTTCCCCGCGCTGCGCGACCTGATCACCCGCAAGGCGGGCTTGTTGTCCGGCGGCCAGCGGCAGCAGCTCGCCATCGCGCGGGCGCTGATCACCGAGCCGAAGCTGCTCATCCTCGACGAACCGACCGAGGGCATCCAGCCGTCGGTGGTCGCCGAGATCGAGCGCACCATCATCGATCTCACCCGGCGCGGCGGATTGAGCGTGCTGCTGGTCGAGCAGCACATCGGGTTCGCGTTGCAGGCGGCGCAGCGCTACTACGTGCTGCAATCCGGCCGGGTGGCCGCCACGGGCACGGGCGGCTCCGGCGCCGAGAGCGCGGTCCGCTCGGCGATGGCGATCTGAGCACCGCCGTGACCCGCAACAGGGGTCGGATTCCGTTGCGCGAGCAGGTGTACGACTCGCTGCGTCGGGATCTGGCCACCGGAGTCCTCGTGCCG
Organism: Nocardia sp. NPDC051787; assembly: GCF_040681325.1. Lineage (NCBI taxonomy): Bacteria > Bacillati > Actinomycetota > Actinomycetes > Mycobacteriales > Nocardiaceae > Nocardia > Nocardia sp. NPDC051787. The sequence continues at coordinate 391,082 of NZ_JBFAYO010000001.1, read as the reverse complement.
ACCGAACGGCTCGGCGAAGAACGCCTCGCCGAAGCCTACGGGGTATCGCGCACCCCCGTGCGCGAGGCGCTGGCCCGGCTGCAAGCAGACGGGCTGGTCGAACGACTCTCCGACGGCCTGTACCCGTACCGTCCCCGGCTCGACGAACTCGACCACCTCTACGAGCTGCGAATCGTGCTGGAGGCCAGGGGCATCCAGCGGGCGCGGCCGCCGGAACACGCGCACGACATGGACCTGGTGCGCGCGGAGCTGGACACCTGGCGCACGCTGCGCGACAACCCGCCCGAACCGGGACCCGCATTGGTGGCCGCCGACGAACGGTTCCACACGTCCCTGCTCGCGGCGGCGGGCAATGCCGCGCTCGCCGACGCGCTCACCGCGGTACACGTCCGTGTGCGTCCGGTGCGCACGCTGGACATGCCGACCCCGGAACGGATCGCCACAATGACCGCCGAACACATCGCGATCGCCGAAAACCTGCTGTCCGGCGCGGTGGACGCCGCGTTGGCGGCCCTCACCGCGCATATCGACACCTCCCGGGCGCATGTGCTGGCCCGCGCGCAGCACGCGCTGCGGCTCACCAAACTGGGCCGGGCCGTGCGGGATTGAGTCAGCAGTTCGACTGGAACGGCCAGCACTCGGCGGGCCGGTACGGCGGCGGCGACGGTGTCGGACTCGTGGTGCCGGTCGCCGGAGTCGGCTGCGCCGAGTCCTGCGCCAGCGCGCTGGCGATCACACCGAGCACGAGCAGGACGCCGACCACCGCGACCACGACGACAGACCAGCCCGCGTAGGCCTGGCCCTTCGTCGCGTCGCCAGGGGTCGGCTCGACCCGCGGTTCGGGTCGGCGCGCGATCATCGTCGTCGGCTCAGGAGCCTTCTCCTCGAATCCCGCGTCGAGCAGCTCGGCGCGGGACGGCGCGAACTCCGCGAGGCCGAGCGCGTTGCACGCACCGATCACGCGGTCCACGGTCCAGTTGCGTGGTCCCGCGGAGAACCCCTCCAGGTAGATGCGCAGCTCGGTCGCGTCCGTGACGTTGCCGACGACGACGTCCAACCCGGCACGCAGGTTGGTGCGCGCCGGGCGCACCACCGCGCCGCGGAAGGGAACCAGTACGACGGCGCCGCTGATATGTCCCGGATCCTGCAATGCCCGCTGGAGCATGTGCTTCACCGCGTAGATGCCGTGCTCCACGCGGTCGGCCGGGCTTCCGGAATCCGGGTCGTCCAGCTCCACCGGCGCGTCACTGATCTTCCATGGCCCGTCGGCCGACGTGCTGAGGATGCCGCTCTGCCTGCGCCGGAACCCGTGCACCTCCAGCACGGTGAGACCGCTCGGCGTCCACACCGCCGCGTCCACGCGCCGGTTGTCCGCCTCCAGGTCGATCACGGCGAGGCCGGTCGTCGGATACGACCGCAGGCACGCGACGAATTCCCGCTCGGCACCGGAAAGCTCCGCTCCGGGCCTGATCCTCACCAGCATCTGCTCCCCTGCCGACCTGTTGCCTACACCTGACTCCGCGGAACCCACTGCGGCCGCGGCGACCCACACCGGTACTGATGATGACGGTGTACCCGCCCGAAAACCACTGGAAAGCAAAAGAATGATCCCCCCATCCTCGAGGTGACGCCCGGGTACGCTCGATATACGGCCTGGCACCGACGCCGGCCGTACCAGCACGCGAGGAGGCGTCCCAGCATGGTTTCAGTGCTGCAACCACGCATCTCTCCCGGGCGACTCCGGGAACTCGGTCCAGTCAATTGGGTTGCCTGGCAGGTACTTTCCCGTGCCGCCGGCACCGGCGACGCGCATCTGTTCAGCACGCTCGGCCGCACCAAGGGCCTGTTCCGCGGTTGGCTGCACTACTCGGGCAGGCTGATGCCGGGCGGGCGGTTGCCGCGCCACGAATCCGAGTTGGTGATCATCCGCGTCGCGCATCTGCGCGGGTGCGACTACGAGATGGACCATCACATCCGGCTCGGCAGGCGGGCCGGGGTAACCGCCGAGATCCTCGAACGGCTGCGCAGCGGACCGGCCGCCGCGGGCTGGTCGGAGAAGCACCATGCGCTGCTGAGCGCGGTGGACCAGCTCGTGGAAAAACGCGACATCGACGACGACGCGTGGTCCGAGCTGGCCAAGCACTACGACGAGCGCAGCCTGATCGAAATCGTCCTGTTGATCAATCAATACGAGGGGCTGGCCGCCACCATCACCGCGCTGCGCATCCAGCGCGACGGCGTCTGACAGGGAACCGAATCCGTCCACGGCCCGCACCGAGAAGGCTGAGGCAGACGCAGACGACGCACCGGACCGAGTTCTGTCCGTGCGCGAACGCGAAGCAGCCGCAGGAACGATGCTGCCGACGAAGTCCGTACCCAACCCGCGCCGGACCGAGCGGAGTCGAGTCAACCGCATACGGCGCACGGCCGGAGCGAAAGCACAAGCACACCTAGCCGTCCGCGGCGCTCGGCCCCTCGATGCGCCGGGCGAGACCGTCCAGCACCAGCGCCAAGCCGAACTCGTACGCATGGTCGGCGCTGTAGGCGGCGTCGTGCGCCTGGCCCGCGGCCGCGCCGACGCGTGCGGCGAGCGGATAGCGCTCCGCGTCGAAGACTCGAGCCAGCACCGGTGCGGCCCGCTCCCACCATTGCCGGTCCGACATGGCGCTGTCGGTCGCCGCACGCTCGGTGTCGATGGCTATGCGGGCGACGGAGGTGACGAAACCGAGCACGAAACTCAGCGCGGCGTCCATGGCGACGTCGTCCAGTCCGAGACCGTCGAATGCCTTCAGCTCGTGGTCGTATTTCGCGGCGAGGCCGGGACCGAGCGGCGGACGGGTGGTCGGCAGGTAGGCGACCCACGGATGCCGCGCCAGTAGCGCTCGGTTCTCGGCGGCGACGCGGGTGACGCGTTCACGCCAGGGCAAGCCGGTCAGATCGGCGCGTTCCATCTGGGCATAGACGGTGTCGAGCATCAGGTCGACCAGCTCGGCCTTCCCCGGCACGTAGGTGTAGGTGGCCATCGGCGTCAAGCCCAGTTTGGTGGCGACCGCGCGCATGGTCAGCGCGCCGATGCCGTCCGCGTCGGCGATCTCGATCGCCGCGGCGACGACCGCATCGACGCTGCTGCGTTGCTTCGGCCCGCGGCCGGTAGCGGAACTCGCCGGAATCCGCCACAGCAACTCCAGCGTCCGCGCCGGGTCCCCCGCGCCGCTGCGCTCCTTCGGCTGTCCCACCGCCGCCTCCTCGCCTGATCGAAATCCAATGGTAGCCATGTGATTCAGATCACAGTGCGGTCGGCCGGAAATTTCTCTACAAAGTAGAGCGTACTTAGTACAGAGTTAGTCGACGCCCTAGGGAGGCCCCCATGAAAATCACCGCTTCCGCCATCTCGCTCAACGTCCCCGACCCGGGCGCCTCGGCGAAGTTCCTCATCGACCACCTCGACTTCGAGGAGAAGATGTCGGCCGACGGATTCGTCTCGCTGGAGCGGTCCGACGCCGGGATGAACGTCATCTTCTTGCGCACCGGGCTGGCGACCTTCAGGCCGAAGAGCAAGGCGGGCAGCGCGGGCGAGGGCCTGATCGTCGCCTTCGTCGTCGACGACATCGATACCGAGTACGCCCGGCTGCGAACCGAAGGAGTTCCGATCGTGACACCCATCGAAACCGAGCCGTGGGGCGAGCGGTACTTCCAGATGAGCGATCCGAACGGGATCATCATCCAGTTGGTGCAGTGGATCTGAATGCACCCGAACGGCGCGGATCCCGGAAAGGATCCGCGCCGTTCTGCTTCGGTCCTGCGCCGAGTCGCGGCGGTGGCCACCCCCGCGCCGGAATCGGCCTTCGGCGTATCGCGACGTTCAGCCGAGCGCCGTGCGGAAGACGTCCACAGCACGAGTAGCGGAACGGCCGAGCAGCTTTTCCAGATCACCGGAGCGCACGTCGAGAAGGCCACGCGAGACGCCGGTGTCGGCATCGGCGAGGGCCTTGGCGTAATCGGCGGGCAGCCCCGCCCCGACCAGCGCGGCAGCGTAAGCGTCCTCCGGCAGATCCTCGTAGCGCACCGGCTTACCCGCCGCATCCGAAATCGCCTGGGCGAGTTCGGCATAGGTGAGCGATTCGCCGCCACCGAGTTCGTATACCCGGCCGGTGTGCCCATCTGTGGTGAGCACTCTGGCGGCCGCCTCGGCATAGTCGGCGCGCGCCGCACCCGCCACGCGGCCCTCGCCCCCGGCACCGTGCAGCACACCGGACTGCACCGCGTGGTCGAGGCCGCCCAGGTAGTTCTCCCAGTACCAGCCGTTGCGCACAAGGGTGTGCGGCACGGTCGATTCGGCGAGCACCGCCTCGGTCGCCTTGTGCTCCTGGGCGAGAATCATCGGATTGTCCGTCGCACCCGGGATGCTGGTGTAGGCGAGCAGTTCGACACCGGCGCGCTCGGCCGCACGAATGACATTGGCGTGCTGGGCCACGCGGGCACCGAACTCGTTGCCGGAGATCAGCAGCACCCGGTCGACGCCCTCCAGCGCCCGATCCAGCGCCGCCGCGTCGCCGTAGTCGGCCTGCCGGACGTCGACGCCCCGCGCGGCCAGATCGGCCACCTTCCGCGGATCGCGCACGATCGCGACGACCGCCGTCGATCCCTCCCGCAACAGCGCCTCCACCACGAGTCGGCCCAGTTGTCCGCTGGCCCCGGTCACCGCGACGGTCATGACTACCTCCAGGTGTATACGGTTTTGCTAGTACTAACCATTAGTAAGCACTATGCCTTCTGCTGTCACTGCGGTCAAGTTGGGTACCATGGCGGTCATGACCATCCAGCGCACCGTCCCGGCCGAGGCCGACGACCCCACGCTGGAAGCCGATGTCTTCGCCAGGAACTGCACCTCACGGCCGGTTCTGCAGAATGTGGCCAGCCGCTGGGGCACGCTGGCGCTGGTCGCGCTGCGTGAGGGTCCGTATCGATTCAGCGCCCTGCGCCGCCGAGTGGACGGAGTCAGCGAGCGCATGCTGTCGCAAACCCTCCAGGCACTCGAGCGCGACGGCATGGTGCACCGGGAGGTACTGGAGACCATCCCGCCGCGCGTCGAATACACCCTCACCGAACTGGGCGCCGAGGTGGCCGCGCATCTGGAAGCGCTCATCCAGGTGCTGGAAACGAACATGCCGCGCGTGCGCCAGGCACAGGCGGCCTACCACCGCGACTGACTCGCCGCCGTCCGGGAAGAGTCGAGCACCAGCTGGGGGTTACACGGGCATGGAACTCGCCGCCGCAGTTGATTTCGCACGCGAACACCGCAGGTCCGTGCTCACCACGATCCGCCGCAACGGACGTCCGCAACTGTCCAACGTGTTGCACGTCGTCGGCGCCGACGGCCGTATCCGCATCTCGATCACCGCCGACCGTGCGAAGTACCACAACCTGGTCCGCGACCCATGGGCGGCGTTACATGTCACCCGCGACGACTTCTTCGCCTACGCCGTGCTGGAAGGCACGGTCGAACTCACGCAGGTCGCCGCCGCCCCCGACGATCCGACGGTCGACGCGCTCGTCGACTACTACCGAGCCGCCTCCGGCGAACACCCGGACTGGGACGAATACCGCAACGCGATGGTCGCCGACCGCCGCGCCCTGGTCCTGTTAACACCCACCCACGCTTACGGCATGCTCTGATCTGGGCAGCCACACCAACGCGCTCGGGTAGAACCGCGAGAACGCCGGTTTGTTCGACCGCCCGATGGCGGGGAAGAAAACCCGGCCAGTACGAGCAGCCCAGCCCCGGCCATCGAGCGCTGGACTGCTGACCGCCACGGGGCGGAAGGCTCGCGGCTACGGCTCGGCGATCATCGAACCGGCCCGTGCTCAGCGGCAATGACGAGCGGCCATATGCCAGGTCGCTCGCGTGCCGTTCCCGTCAGCGGGACATCAAGTCGGAGACGGTGACAAATTGATAGCCGGCGGCACGCAATTCGGCGACGATGCGCGGGATCGCGTCCAGTGCGGCGGTGGTGCCGAACATGACGTGCAGCAGGATGATCGAGCCGGGACGGACCTCGGCGAGGGTTTCGGCGACGATATCGTCCGCGGTGGCCGTCTTTCCGGAATCGGGTTCGACATCCCACATCACGGTGACCCGGTCGTGCTCGGCCAGGTAACGCGGCAGCATCACCAGCTTCTTGCCGTAGGGCGGGCGAAAGGTGATCGGGCCGACGTAACCGGTCTTCATGATCTCGGCGTCGGTGCGCTCCACTTCGTCGCGGACCGTGCCGGGGGTGACGAAGACCATCCGGCGATGTGAATACGTGTGATTGCCGATCTCGTGGCCCGCCGCGGCGATGGCCCTGCCGTGTTCGGGGTGCGCGGCGAGATCACGGCCGTTCAGATAGAAGGTGGCCGGTACCTGGGCTTCGGCGAGAACTTTCAGCACCTCGGGCGCGCGGTCGGTGGGGCCGTCGTCCAAGGTCAGCGCAACCACTTTCGCGTCGGTGTCCACCCGGCTCACCACATGACCGGCTAGCTGGAAGGTGCGGGCGTTCATCAGGTAGTACGTGCCGGTCGCAAGCAGCACCACGACGACGAGCACCGGCACACTTCCGATCAACCACCTACGAAACATGCACGCTGTATAGCAGACCACCCACACCGACGCCGACTTCCGAAATCCCTACCGACGCGGAAACCACTGCCCGAGAAGCCGAGACGCTCACCGCTCGCGAGACGGTACGAGCGGTCCCGCTCAGCGTCCGCCGAGGAACGCCGACGCGGGAACGAACAACTCATGCCCCGATTCGAATCGGATGTGCACGCCTTCAGTCCGCCAGTCCGCCTCCCGCAGGACTGGACGCTCGACGCCGGTGATGGCGATCTCCACGAAATGTCCGTAGATCAGATCGGGCGACCGTCCGGTGTACACCTCGTAGGCCTGGTGACGGCCGAGCAGCCAGCTGCGGTGCCGAACGATGCCCACGTAATGGGTGGCGGTGTCCTCGGGATATTGGACGTGCTCCGGCTGCGCCAGGCTCTGCACCGCCTCGAAGCGGTGCAGGCCGGTGTCCGCGAGGACGATCGCCAGCGTGGCACAGCCACCCAGCACGACGGCGAGCAGCAAGCGCGCGAACGGCCCGGCCGGGGACATACCCGCCCGGGACGGGCCATTCGAGGACGACACGAGGATCAGAAGTTGATCATGTGGCCGGCCAGGCCGTGGAAGGCTTCCTGGAGGGCTTCGCTGAGCGTCGGGTGGGTGTGCACGTTGCGGGTCAGCTCGTTGACCGTCAGGTCCCACTTCTGCGCGAGAGTGAGCTCGGGCAGCAGCTCGGAGACGTCCGGGCCGATGAGGTGCCCACCGAGCAGCTCACCGTACTTGGCGTCGGCGATGAGCTTGACGAAACCGGTCGGGTCGCCGAGACCGTGCGCCTTGCCGTTGGCGGTGAACGGGAAGGTCGCGACCTTCACGTCGTAGCCCTCGTCGCGGGCCTGCTGCTCGGTCAGGCCGAAGCTGGCGACCTGCGGCTGGCAGAACGTGGCGCGCGGCATCATCCGGTAGTCGCCCAGGGTGACGGTCTCCGCGCCCGCGATCGTCTCGGCCGCGACTACGCCCTGCGCCTCCGCGACGTGCGCAAGCTGCAACTTGCCGGTGACGTCGCCGATGGCGTAGATGTGCGGCACGTTGGTGCGCATGTAGTCGTCGATCGCGATGGCGCCGCGCTCGAGCTGCACCCCGGTGGTCTCCAGGCCGTAGCCCTCGACCCGCGGCGCGAAGCCGACGGCTTGCAGCACCTTGTCGACGGTGACGGTCTCGATGGCGCCGGTCTTGTTGTCCTTGATCGAGACGGTGACCTTGGCGCCGTCGTCCTCGATGGACTGCACGGCCGCACCGGTGGTGATGGTGACGCCGAGCTTCTTGTACTGCTTGGTGATCTCCTTGGAGACGTCCGCATCCTCGTTCGGCAGCGCGCGATCGAGGAACTCGACGATGCGCACGTCGACGCCGTAGTTCTTCAGGACGTAACCGAACTCCATGCCGATCGCGCCCGCGCCCACGATCAGGATCGAGCCGGGTAGGTCGCGGGTGAGGATCTGCTCCTCGTAGGTGACCACGTTCGCGCTGAGCTGCGTGCCGGGCAGCAGCTTGGTGACGGTACCCGCCGCGATGATCGCGTTGTCGAACGTGATCGTCTCGGTGCCACCCTTGGTGAGCTCGACCGAGAGCGAGTTCGGGCCGGTGAACGTGCCCTTGCCGTCGAACTCGTCGATCTTGTTCTTCTTCATCAGGAAGTGGACGCCCTTGACCCGGCCGTCGGCGACCTTGCGGCTGCGGTCGAAGGCGACACCGAAGTCGAAGGTCGCCTCGCCGGAGATGCCGAAGGTCTTCGCCTCTTTGGTGAAGATGTGTGCCAGTTCCGCATTCCGCAGCAGCGCCTTGGAGGGGATGCAGCCGACATTGAGGCACACCCCACCCCAATACTTCTGCTCGACGATCGCGGTACGGAGGCCTAACTGTGCCGCACGGATGGCGGCGACGTAACCGCCTGGACCGGCACCGAGAACGACAACGTCGTAATGGGAAGTCACGAGACCGAGCCTAACTCCGCCGGGCAAACTTCACCCACCGGTCCCCCACAACAATGAGTCCTGGGCCACACCCACCAGAAAACTTCCCGCGAACGGGAAGAACATGGTAGATCCGCAGGACTAGCATGCCGCGTGGACAGCTGTGCCGACCCGGTCGCGGCACTCCCGCCCAGCGCCACGGACGCACTGACCGATCCCCTGGCCGGGGACCGTTTGCACGCACTCGACCCGCCTCGTCCGCGACGCCGCCTCGGCCGCAGGAGCCGGCCGTCCGGCCGGCATCGACGACGTGGCGTTGGATCAGTTCCGCCACACCTGCACGGCGACCCGCCGGAAGTTCCCGCCGAACACCGCGGCCCGATCCGTCGCGCTGAAGCCGCGCCCGGCCAGCACCTCGTCCAGGCCGGGCACGTCGGCGGCGCCGAGCAGGTCTTCCGGCGCAACCCACTGCAGCGGCCCCCACCTGGTGTACGACTCGGAGAACGCGCCAGGATTCTGCCGCAGCTCGGCGTTGAAGTCCTCGGCGTCGAAGGAGTAGTCCGACCCGATTCCGATGTGCTCGATGCCGACCAGCTCGGCGCCGTACTCGATATGCCGCGCCATTGCCTCGATCCGCTCGGCACGCTCATCGGCCGCGTTAGATCCCAAGAAGATGCCCACGCCATTGATCCCGATCACGCCGCCGGTCCCGGCACAGGCCCGCGCCTGCTCGTCGGTGATGTTGCGCGGGTGGTCCCACAGCGCGGCGAAGTTCGAGTGGCTGTAGATCATCGGGACGGCGCTCAGTTCCGCGATCTCGAGGCCGGATCGCCGCGAGCAGTGCGACCCGTCGGCGAGCATCCCGACCTCGTTGAGAGCGTGGACCAGGTCGCGGCCGTACCTCGTGAGCCCGGTGTCCTCGGTGTCCAGGCACCCGCAGCCCGCGGCGTTGGCGTGGTTGTAGGAGGGCAGCAGCGATCGCACGCCCAGTTCGTAGAGCCGCGCCACATTGTCCAGATCACCGCCGAGCGGCCCGGCGTCCTCGAGATCGAACGCCAGCGCGATCGTCTCGGGGGCGCCGACGTCGTCCACCGTGCGAACGAGACGAAACCGACCGTCCGCCAAGGCGTCCCGGCGAAACCGATGCAGCAGCGCCAGAGCGTCGGCGGTCGACTGGCGGGAATACCCGACGTTGACCGACAGGTACGACCCGGCCGGGTAGCGCGCGAGGTCACCGATCCGCGCCGCGGGCGACAGCGGCAGACAGCAGTGCTGTTCCCAGAGAAACGGCGGCAACCTCGAACCTCCTGGTCGGATCGGCCTCGCCAGCAGCGATCCTACTGCCAAGGCCGGCCGATCGGGGTGTGCAGCAAATGCCGAGGCGCCGAAACCGCGTGCGATGGCCGATCATCCCAGTTCCCAATACATTTCGGCGTTCGCGTGCGTAACAGCGAGTCCGTCGCGGCCGATTCACCCAGTAGTTCATCCCCTTGCCCCACGAAGGCGGTGCGACCATGCGTCGCTTGCTTCTGCTGTTTGTTTCCCTCGTGACATTCGCCGGTCTGTGGATCGCGCCCAGCCCCGCGTCAGCCGCGCCGGAGTGCACCCCGACGGGGGGTTCGATACCCAAGACGAGCCAGGCCCGACCGGTCGCGACGCTGACCGGCGTGCGCGCCGGTCGCCACGAATGCTTCGACCGGCTGGTGTTCGACATCGCCGGACCGGTCACCGGGTACCACGTCGGCTATGTCGAGCGGGTCGTCATGGACGGTTCCGGCGCGCTCGTCCCGCTGCGCGGCGGCGCGGCGCTGAGCATCATCCTCAACGCCCCTGCTCACGACGACGCGTACAACGCCACCTACAACCCCGGCGACCGGGCCGAGCTCGCCGACGTGCGGGACTACCGAACCTTCCGCCAGGTGGCCTGGGCAGGCTCCTTCGAGGGCCAGACCACGGTGGGGCTCGGCGTGCGCGCCCGGTTGCCGTTCCAGGTGCACACCCTCACCGGACCGGGCAGCGGATCGCGCATCGTGGTCGACGTAGCCCACTCCTGGTGAACCCGGCTTGCGCCGCTCGGCAACAATGTGGGCATGAGCGGCGTTGAGCAGAATGTGACCGACCCTTACCTCTGGCTCGAAGAAGTGACCGACGAACGCGTCCTGGACTGGGCTCGCGCGCACAACGCCGTCGTGCACGAGAGGTTCGCCGACTCGGAGCGCTTCCGCGCGCTCGAGCGCCGCATCCTGGACATGCTGGACGCGGACACCAAGATGCCCTATCCCGCCCGTCGAGGTCCGTGGCTGTACAACTTCTGGCGGGACGCACAGCACCCGCGCGGCCTCTGGCGGCGCACTACGTTCGCCGAGTACGGGAAGGACGCCCCGGACTGGGACGTGCTGATCGACCTGGACGCGGTCGCCGCCGCCGAGGACGAGAACTGGGTGTGGGGCGGCGCCGCGGTGCTGCGCCCGGAACAGTCCCGCGCGCTGATCAGCCTGTCGCGCGGCGGGGCCGACGCGAAGGTGGTGCGTGAGTTCGATCTCGAGCGCAGGGTGTTCCTCGACCCCGATGACGGCGGCTACTTCCTGCCCGAGGCGAAGTCGGAGATCCGGTGGATCGATATCGACTCGGTATACGTCGGCACCGATTTCGGACCGGGCTCGCTGACCGATTCGGGGTATCCGCGGATCGCGAAACGGTGGCGCCGCGGCACCGCATTGGCGGAGGCGACGACGGTTTTCGAGGGTGAGCCCAGCGATGTCGCGGTCTCGGCGGGCTACGACCGGACGCCGGGCTACCAGCGACACTACATCGGCCGCGCCACCGACTTCTTCAACGAGGAGGTCTACCTGCTCGAAGCAGACGGCACGCTGCGGCACCTCGACATCCCCAGCGACGCCAGCGAATCCTGGTACAAGGACTGGCTGCTGGTCCGGCTGAAGTCGCCGTGGGAAGTGGACGGGAAGTCCTTTCCGGCAGGCGCGCTGCTGGCGACCGACTTCGAGAAGTTCCTGTCCGGCGCCCGCGAATTCGAGGTGATCTTCACCCCTGACCCGCACACCTCGCTGCACGGGTACGGCTGGACGGAGAACCACCTGCTGCTGGTCACGCTCGAGGACGTGCAGACCAAGCTGCACGTGCTCACGCCGAGCACGACGGGCTGGCGGCGTGAGCCGCTGGCCGATACCCCGCCGATGGCGACCACCAGCGTGCTGAACCTCGACCCGCTGGAGGGGGGCGACGAGTTCATGCTGAGCACCAGCGGCTTCACCACCCCGGCCACCCTGCTGGCCAGCGCCGTCGGCGGCCAGACCGAACAGCTGAAGCAGGAGCCCGGGTTCTTCGACGCCGCCGGGGTCGAGACCGAGCAGTTCTTCGCCGAGTCCGCCGACGGGACGCGGGTGCCGTACTTCGTCATCCGCCACCGCGACCGCAAGGGCGAGCCCGGCCCGACGGTGATGTCCGGCTACGGCGGCTTCGAAGTGTCGCGCACCCCGGCCTACAGCGGCGCGTCGGGCATGGGCTGGCTGGAGCGCGGCGGCGCTTGGGTGATGACCAACATCCGCGGCGGCGGTGAGTACGGTCCGCAGTGGCACACTTCGGTGCAGAAGGCCAACCGGCACAAGGTGTACGAGGACTTCTCCGCCATCGCCGAAGACCTTGCCACGCGCGGCATCACCACCGCCGACCAGCTCGGCGCGGTCGGCGGCAGCAATGGCGGACTGCTCATGGGCGTGATGCTGACCCGCTACCCCGAACTGTTCGGCGCGATCGTCTGCCAGGTACCGCTGCTGGATATGAAGCGCTACCACCTGCTGCTCGCGGGCGCCTCGTGGATGGCCGAGTACGGCGACCCGGACAAGCCGGAGGAATGGGAGTACATCAGCAAGTACTCGCCCTACCAGAACGCGCGCGCCGACCGCGCCTACCCGCCGATCCTGCTCACCACCTCGACCAGGGACGACCGGGTGCACCCCGGCCACGCCAGGAAGATGGCCGCGCTGCTGGAGGCCCAGGGTCACGAATTCTGGTATCACGAGAACATCGAGGGCGGCCACGGCGGCGCGGCGGACAACAAGCAATCCGCGTTCCAGGCGGCACTGATCTACGAGTTCTTCACCCAGATGCTGATCGAACGACGCGGCTGAATCAGCGGTCGCGCAGCCACTTCTCGATCTGGTCGACGGTGCTGGTGTGCTGCCGGATCCAGCCGTTGTGGCCGAGCGCTTCCGGCTGCCGCCAGCGCGTCACCTCCGCGTTCGGCAGTTTGTCCAGCAGGTGCTCCGCGGAGCTGGGCGGAGTGAGTTCGTCGCCGGTCATCGTGATGGACAGGACCGGCAGTTTCAGCCGTGCGATCCGCTCCTCGTAATCGATGTCCGCGCCCACCGGGACGAAGCGGCCGGTGCGTGCCAGCCGGGCCCAGTCCGAGATCAGCACCTTGGACTGGCGGCCGAAACCCATCGAGACGCGGTCGCCGGGCCAGACGCCGGCCAGGTTCGCCGTCAGCGAGATCGCCGCGGTGCCGACCAGCATGCCCGGCCCCGAAAGTCCCCGGTAGCCACGGTAATACGGGGTGCCGGAGGCGACCAGGATCAGCCCGCCCAGCCTGCCGCGGATGCGGGCGGCGTACATGACGCCGAGCTGGCCGCCCATGCTGTGGCCGAGCAGATACGGCGTGCTGTCCGGAAACTGGTCGCGCACCACCTCGAAGATCGCCGGGAAGTCGACCGAGACCAGCTCGTGGTAGCCGAACGTGCTGGCGGAGCTCGGCTTCGGCCTGCTGTCGCCGTTGCCGCGCAACTCGCCGATGGCCACGTCGAACCCGCGCGCCGCCAGGCCCGAGGCGAACAGTTCGTAGTACCCGGCCGGAACGCCGAGACCGGGCACGATCACCACGACCGGACGCGGCGCGTCCGGCGTGACCGGGTGCCGGTGCGTGCCCTCGGCCGGGATCAACCGCACCGGAACCGTGGTGCCGTCCGGCATCTGGATCGGAACTGTCTGCATGTCGGCACGCTACCGCGCCATTCGGGCCCGGTCGCGCACGCTACGCGCCGACCGCGCCGATGATCACCTTGCTCAGCACCCGGATCACGTCGTCCAGCGGCGGGCGCGGGTCCGCACCGCTCCACGAATCCACCACGTAGTTGACCGCGCCGATGATCGCGAGCATGCGCATCTCGTAGTCGCCGGTGGGTATCTCGCCGTGCAGGGCCGCGTCCTCGGCGGCGCCGGCCAGCAGCGAGCCCCACTCCCGGCGCACCGCGAGGCGGAACTTCTCCACCTTCGGGCCCGCGCCGACGACCTCGACCAGCGCGACGCGCGCCTTGCGCGGATCGGATCCGATGGATTCGACATAGGAACGCACGGCGGCGTCGATGACATCCAACGCGCTCGCACCGGACTGCGCGTCCAACGCCTTCTTCACAGCGTCCCGCGACTCCCGATCGATCTGCTCGTAGAGCTCTAGGAGTAGGGACTCGCGACCGGTGAACTCCTCGTAGAACTGTCGCGAGGAGAGTCCGGCGTCCTTGCAGATGGCGCCGACCGAACTATTGGCGTAGCCGTCGCGCGCGAAGACCGTCAGGCCTGACTCCAGAAAACGCGCACGCCGCTGACGTTGCCGGTCCTCCACGGGTTGCCCGGCATACATTCGACCCGTATTCGCATCCTGTGACATTGGGCCAGACAATACAGAAAGGGCCCGATCGCATCGTCATCGATCGGGCCCTTCGTTACAACCTTCGGCCGAATGTATGTTAGCCGAAAATTGGCTGTACAGTGGCTAGCCCATTAATTGGTCGCCGGACCAGAAGCCCGGCGACCATAGTAGTTTCCGCAGACGCACGCTCGTTAGCGGATCAGCCATTCAGCAACTCCGATCTGACCGTATGACTTGCCTGTCACTGGCTATTTGCCGACAGAGACGATACCCAGGCGCTCCGCGTTTGCGGGCAATTTTAGAGGGAAACCGTAGAATTTTTTGAATCAAACCGATTCGCCGGTTACGGGGGATTCGCCCGCCGCGCGAAGATCGGCCAGTAAATCAGGCAGCGCGGCTACGGAATCGAGGACGTGATCGGGCGAACGCTCGGCCGATGCCAGCACTCCGGGCCGGAATTTTCCGGTGCGTACCAACACGCCGGTCAACCCGGCGTCTTGCGCCGCAAGCACATCCGAGTGCAGATCATCGCCGATCATCAACACCTCCGCCGGATCGAGCCCCATCAACTCCGCGCAGGTGCGGAAGCCCGGCGCGGCGGGCTTTCCGACCACCTCGATCCGCGCATTGCCAGCGGCCTCCAAGCCGGGGAGGTACGCGCCCGCATCGATGCGCAGCCCCTCGGCCGTCGCCCAGGTGAGCCCGCTGTGCATGGCAACGACCGGCACGCCGTCGAGCATCAGCTCCGCCACCCGGCTCAGCGCCGGATGGGTGAATTCCGGTCCCGCTCCGCCGATTACCACCACGTCGGGCTGGTCGTCGTCGAGCGTCACGCCGGTGAGGTCCGCCGCGATGTCGCCGTGGTTGAGCAACCAGACGCCGGCGCCGGGATAGCGGCGCCGCACGAACTCGGCGGTGAGCCGTGCGGCCGTGACGATCTCGGTCGGCTCGACGTCGATTCCGGTGTCGCACAGACGTTCCGCGATCTCGGCGCAGGTACGTGAGGTGGTGTTGGTGAGGAACGCCCGGCGCAGTCCGCTGTCACGGATCCGGCGCACCGCGGCGGCGGCGCCCTCGATCTCCTGCCAGGAGATCACCAGGACGCCGTCGATGTCATACAGCACGCCTCGGATCCGGCCGCGGTCGGACATGGCTTCAGCGTACGACCAACGGCCTTCGAGCGCCCGGGACAGCTCTGGACCCGAGCTCGCGGCCCGCAAACCCCGCCGCAGAGTCGGCGGCGGCTCGACGCGTGCACCCTGACTTAGGCTGAAGCATGCTCACCGCGCTGCTCTACGGACTCGGGACAGCCGTGCCGCTGGTCTTGGGCGCCGCTGTCGGATTGCGCTGGCAGCTATCGAAAGTGGTGCTCGCCTCGCTGATGGCCTTCGGTGCGGGCACCCTGATCGCGGCGGCGTCCGTCGAACTGTTCGAGCCCGCGTTCCACCAGGCAGGCGCCGTGATCGCCGGGGTGGCGCTGTTCGCGGGCGCGGGCGTCTACGTGGTGGCCAACCATCTCATCGAGAACAAGCTGGGGCCGCGCGCGCTCGGCTGGGCCCTGATGCTCGGCACGTTGCTCGACGGCGTTCCGGAGAACACCGCGCTCGGCGTCTCGCTGACCGCGGGCGGCGGCCTGGTCCTCCTGGTGGCCGTCGTCGTCGGCAATGTGCCCGAGGCGATCAGCGGGGCCGCGCTGATGCGGGATCAGCACGGCGTCGCGCAGCGGCGTGCGCTGTGGCTCTGGGCGGCGACCGCGACGGCGCTCGTGCTGGTCACCGTGCTGGGAAATCTCTTGTCGGACAGCCTTTCCCTCACTCACATCAGCGCCGTACAGGCATTCGCCGGCGGCGCGACGATCGCGGTGCTCGCCGACTCGCTGCTGCCCGAGGCCTACCGGGAGGGCGGCTGGTGGATCGGAATGGCCACGGCGGCAGGCTTTCTCCTCGCATTCGTACTCGGCGGCTGAGTCAGCGCTCGGCACGCGCGTACGGCGACGGGCGGGTGATCGGCCACCGTTCGGTGCTGAGCCGCGGGTGCGGTCCGACCAGCCGAGGGCGAATGAGGGCTCGGCGCATCGGCGTGTGATCAGACAGTCGACTCCGGGCGAATGGTGTCCAGCCGGTCAGCGCAGCGGATCAGCAGGGCGAGCAGCGTCGTTCGCTCCTGCTCGGTGAACTCCTCGGCCAAGGCGCGTTCGACGCGGATGGCCCGGGCGTCGGCGTCGCGCATGACCGCCGCGCCCTCATCGGTCAGCGTCGTCTCCAGGACGTTCTTGTGCCACGCATGCGGAGTGCGTGCGATGAGCCCGCGATCCTGCAGGTTGCTCAGCACGGTGTTCATGGTCGGCGGCGTGACTCCGCACAACCGCGCCAGGGCGGCGGCCGAGATGCCCGGGTTCTCGGCGAGGAACAGCAGCGCGGCGTACTGCGCGACGGTGATGCCCACCGGCTTCAACGCGGCGTTCTTGGCCGCGTTCAGGGATTGCTCGGCGCGCTTGACATACGAACCGATCCGTTCGGAGGCGGGCATGGGCGTCATAACCGCATCGTATCCGCCCGTCTCCTCGATAGACCATTGACGATAATTAGAACTCTAATCTAGATTCGTTCACGCATTTTAAAGTGAGTCCATATGATCGCATGACCTCGAAGAGGTAGAGGATGTCCCACACACTGCCCCGCCGCGTCCTGTCCACCCTGGCCGCCGGAATCGCGAGCACCACGCTGCTGGCCTGCGGAACCGGCGACGACGTGCAGGCCACGCACGTCTACACCGCTTACGAACTCCCCGGCGACCGGGTCTACCCGGAGGGCATCGCGCTGGACGCCCGCACCGGAGACAGCTACGTCGGCTCCTACACCACGGGCGCGGTCTATCGCGCGACGCCGACCGCCCGGCAGGCCGAGGTTTTCCTGCCCGAGGGCGCACACGGCCACAAGACGGCCAACGGCTTGAAAGTCGACACGGCGGGCCGTTTGTGGGTGACCGACTCGACTACCGGCGTCGCGGTGTACGACATCGCGACTCGCACGTTGCTGACCGACTTCACCGTGCCCGGCGCCGACCCGCGCTTCGTGAACGACCTCGCCATCACCCCGGATGGCACGGCGTACTTGACCGACAGCATCCGGTCGGTCATCTATCGCGTCACCCCCGACCAACTGGCCGCCGCGATCGCCAAGGGCGGACGCGGCGAGCTGAGCCCGCACGTCGACCTGGGCTCCGCCCTCGGACCGATCGAGCCGGGCACGTTCACCTTGAACGGCGTCGTCGCCGACCCGGCAGGTCGCTATCTGCTCACCGTCGACATGCCCCGCGGCAACCTGTACCGCGTAGCCCTGACTCCGGAAGCGAACCCGGTCGGCAAGGTGACCCTGCACGGCGGCGATCTCCGGCAGGGCGACGGACTCGACCTGCACGACGGCACCCTGTGGGTAGCCCACAACACGACCAACACCATCAGCCGCTGGACCATCTCCGACGACGGCACCACCGCCACGCGGACGCACCAGCACACCGACGTATCCCTGGGCATCCCCACGACTCTGGTCCGCGACGGGAACCGAACCCTGGTCGTCTCGTCCCAGTTCGACAAAGGCGGCCCGATGGGCCCGGGCACCCCGAAGCCTTTCGCGGTGGTCACCGTCGAGGGAATCTGACCCCCGAACGCCGGAAGCCGGCCCACCCGAAGGTGGACCGGCTTCCGGTTCGACAGGTGTTGCCGGGTGGCCGGACTCAGAAGTCCATGCCGCCCAT